>NZ_JBAHWD010000189.1:0-294 GCF_037044575.1 Nonomuraea sp. LPB2021202275-12-8
GGTGAGGGTGGCGATGTCGCCGAGCATGGCCTTACGACGGTCACCGAAGCCGGGGGCCTTGACGGCCACCGAGCGGAACAGGCCGCGGATCTTGTTGACGACCAGGGTGGCCAGGGCCTCGCCCTCGACGTCCTCGGCGATGATCAGGAGCGGCTTGCCGGACTGCACGACCTTGTCGAGCAGCGGCAGCAGGTCCTTGTTCGCCGAGATCTTGCTGTTGACGATCAGGATGTACGGGTCCTCGAGCACGGCCTCCATGCGGTCCGAGTCGGTGACGAAGTACATCGACGTCAT
>NZ_JBAHWD010000190.1:0-290 GCF_037044575.1 Nonomuraea sp. LPB2021202275-12-8
GTGGTGGCGGGGTCGGCGCGTTCGTAGGCCTTGTACAGGGTGGCCATGGCGCTGGCGTCGGCGTTCAAGGGTGCAAAGATCCGCCAACGGTCGTTGAGCACCATGATCGACGGGGGGCCGTCCCCGTCGGCGGATACGGGCGCCGGCTGCGTGGCCGGCCATGTCTGGCTCCTGCGCGGCGGCAGGTACCGACTTCGCGCATGCAGCTTGGCAGAGGCGATGATCTGCTCGGCGTCGGTGCGGGCCTGAGCGGTGATCGCGGCGGCCTCGATCCGGGCTTCTCGCAGCAC
>NZ_JBAHWD010000191.1:0-289 GCF_037044575.1 Nonomuraea sp. LPB2021202275-12-8
CGCCCGACTACTACGAAGGCGACGGCTACGGCCTCGGTTTCCAGGCGAACGTCAACGGTCCCCAGGTGGACGGCAACCCCGGAGTCGCCCTCCCGCCGCTGTTCGTCACCACCGTGCAGGGCGGCGCGGCGCAGGCGGCCGGACTACGCCCGGGCGACATCATCGAATCGATCAACGGATCGGCGCCCTTCATCGACGGGAAGCCCACCCCCGCGATCGCCGCCCTCTACCCGCAATACCCGCAGGCCCGCCCGGTCCAGTTGCGGATCCTGAGGCAGACCACCGGCCG
>NZ_JBAHWD010000192.1:0-282 GCF_037044575.1 Nonomuraea sp. LPB2021202275-12-8
CCTCCCGCGGACAGTCCCTGCGGTGAGCATGGGCCCGATGTCGTGGAGACCGGGACGGCCCGCCCGATCGTCGACGACGGTCCCGAGCCTCCATCTCCGCTGGAGATCGTACGTCCGGACGGATCGACCAGATTGCTGGACAGGACCCAGGCGCCCGCGTGGCCGGGAACGGCCGATGTCCTCAGGAAGATTTGCAGGGATCCGCCTCTCGGCGCGCCCATGCCGTCCACGTTCTCCCGATTGAGCTCGAAGGTCCCGGCGACCGGGGGCATCAGGTGGGGC
>NZ_JBAHWD010000193.1:0-277 GCF_037044575.1 Nonomuraea sp. LPB2021202275-12-8
CACCCGGTCGCCCTCGGCGACGATGGGCCTCTGGTTGATGCTCGTGCCCTGGTTGGAACGCTTGAACTTCGCCACGCGGTACGTCGTCCGCGTGCCGTCGTCGTCCATGACCGTGATGGAGTCGGCGGAGACCTCCTCGACCACGCCCGGCTTCTCGGCGCTGACCATGTCGCCCGTGTCGGTCGCGGCACGGTACTCCATGCCGGTGCCGACCAGCGGCGCCTCGCTTCTGAGCAGCGGCACCGACTGGCGCATCATGTTCGCGCCCATCAACGCC
>NZ_JBAHWD010000194.1:0-277 GCF_037044575.1 Nonomuraea sp. LPB2021202275-12-8
GACCCGGTCGCCCTCGGCGACGATGGGCTTCTGGTTGAACGAGGTGCCCTGGTTGGAACGCTTGAACTTGGCGACACGGTAGGTGGTGCGGGTGCCGTCGTCGTTCATGACGGTCACGTAGTCGGCGGAGACCTCTTCGACCACGCCGGCTTTCTCGGCGCTGATGACATCACCGGCGTCGGTCGCGGCACGGTATTCCATGCCGGTGCCGACCAGCGGCGCCTCGCTCTTGAGCAGCGGCACCGACTGGCGCTGCATGTTGGAGCCCATGAGCGCG
>NZ_JBAHWD010000195.1:0-273 GCF_037044575.1 Nonomuraea sp. LPB2021202275-12-8
GAGCCGGTGGTGCGTGACGGTGGCGGGTTGCCGCTGTCGTTCGCGCAGGAGCGGTTGTGGTTCCTGTGGCGGATGGCTCCTGATTCGCCGGTGTACAACGTGCCGATGGCCTATCGGCTTTCGGGGGAGCTGGATGTGCCGGCGCTGCGCCGGGCGTTGAGCCAGGTGGCCGGTCGGCATGAGGTGCTGCGTACCCGGTATGTGGAGCAGGACGGCAAGCCGGTCCAGCTGATCGATCAGCCGGCGGCGGTGGAGCTGCCGGTGGTGCCGGTC
>NZ_JBAHWD010000196.1:0-261 GCF_037044575.1 Nonomuraea sp. LPB2021202275-12-8
ATGCTCATGCCCTGCGGTCCCGTCGGTGCGCAGGGTCCCGACGTGGTGGAGACCTGGACGGCGGCTTCGCCGCCGCTGCCGAACGTACGTCCGGATGGATCGACCAGATTGCTGGACAGGACCCAGGCGCCCGCGTGACCGGGAACGGCCGACTCCAGGAAAATGCGCAGAGTTCCGCCTTCCTCCCGTGATACGCCGAGCCCATCCACGTTCGCCTCGCTGAGCTCGAAGGTCCCGGCGACCGGGGGCATCAGGTGGGGT
>NZ_JBAHWD010000197.1:0-234 GCF_037044575.1 Nonomuraea sp. LPB2021202275-12-8
GCCCTCGGATATCAGCTTGTCGACGTAGGACTTGCCAGCCCCGGTGCCGCGGACTTGGGTGATGGCGATCATGTGTAGGGCGCAGTTCATGCGCCGGTTGCCGCCGCGGTTGAGACGCACTCGGCTGCTGTTGCCCGACCACACCGGGATGGGGGCGGTGCCGGTGAAGCGTGCGAAGGCGGCCTTGGAACGGAAGCGGTGCACGCCGGCGGTCTCGCCGATGATGGTGGCCGC
>NZ_JBAHWD010000198.1:0-234 GCF_037044575.1 Nonomuraea sp. LPB2021202275-12-8
TGAGTAGATTGCGGCTTATGTCCTAGTAGTGCTTTGTTAGGTGTCGGGTGGTCGATGTTGGCAGGTTGGGCAACGGCCGGACCAGATCGCCAGCGTGATCTGCAGCTCTTTGACGATCGTGTAGAGGGTCAGGCCGCCCCTGCTGCTTTTGGGTGGCTCAGGCGCAGCTCGGTGCGGAGCAGGTGCGCGGCGCTGACCAAGGTGACATGGCGATGCCAGCCCGCCCACGAACGG